>NZ_CP154910.1:0-6379 GCF_039619585.1 Bacillus safensis | reverse complement strand
CACTTTCATATGGTAAGATAGACAAGTCGTTTTTAAAGCGAGCCATTAGCTCAGTTGGGAGAGCATCTGACTTTTAATCAGAGGGTCGAAGGTTCGAGTCCTTCATGGCTCACCATGTTTCATGCGGGTGTGGCGGAATTGGCAGACGCGCTAGACTTAGGATCTAGTGTCTTTATGACGTGGGGGTTCAAATCCCTTCACCCGCATTGCCAAATAAAATAAAGAAATCCTGTAATGCGGAAGTAGTTCAGTGGTAGAACACCACCTTGCCAAGGTGGGGGTCGCGGGTTCGAATCCCGTCTTCCGCTTATACCATCCACGCCGGGGTGGTGGAATTGGCAGACACACAGGACTTAAAATCCTGCGGTAGGTGACTACCGTGCCGGTTCAAGTCCGGCCCTCGGCATTATAAATAAGCGCCCGTAGCTCAATTGGATAGAGCGTTTGACTACGGATCAAAAGGTTAGGGGTTCGACTCCTCTCGGGCGCGCCATTAAGATCGGGAAGTAGCTCAGCTTGGTAGAGCACTTGGTTTGGGACCAAGGGGTCGCAGGTTCGAATCCTGTCTTCCCGACCATCTTTTATGGGGCCTTAGCTCAGCTGGGAGAGCGCCTGCCTTGCACGCAGGAGGTCAGCGGTTCGATCCCGCTAGGCTCCACCAATATGATCTTTGAAAACTAAACAAGACAAAACGTACCTGTTAATTCGAGTTTTTATAAAAAAATCCTATGAAACTTCATAGGTAGTCAGTCAAACTGGCGAGGCAGGAAATGATCACATGCTAAGTTCGCTACATCGTGTAGCAACGCATGTGTGATATGCATCCTGCATACCTCGGAGAGTTTGATCCTGGCTCAGGACGAACGCTGGCGGCGTGCCTAATACATGCAAGTCGAGCGGACAGAAGGGAGCTTGCTCCCGGATGTTAGCGGCGGACGGGTGAGTAACACGTGGGTAACCTGCCTGTAAGACTGGGATAACTCCGGGAAACCGGAGCTAATACCGGTATAGTCCCTGTAATCCTGCACCGGTTCAGGATGAAAGACGGTTTCGGCTGTCACTTACAGATGGAAAACTGCGGCGCATTAGCTAGTTGGTGGGGTAATGGCTCACCAAGGCGACGATGCGTAGCCGAGCCCAGAGGGTGATCGGCCACACTGGGACTGAGACACGGCCCAGACTCCTACGGGGAGGCAGCAGAGGGAATCTTCCGCAGCATTAATGAAAGTCTGACGGAGTAACGCCGCGTTAGCGATGAAGGTTTTTGATCGCTTAGCTTCTGTTGTTAGGGAAAGAACAAGTGCGAGAGCAACCGCTTGGACCTCTGACGGTACTGGACAAGAAAGCCACGGCGGACCACGCGCCCGACACAGCTGCGGCAGACGTAGGTGGAAGCGTTGTCCGGAATCACATCCCGGTGCAAAGGGCTCTGTATAGGCGGTTTTAAGTCCGACTACGCAAGCCCCGGTTAACTGGGAGGGTCATTGGAAACTGGGAAACTTGAGTGCAGAAGAGGAGAGTGGAATTCCACGTGTAGCGGTGAAATGCGTAGAGATGTGGAGGAACACCAGTGGCGAAGGCGACTCTCTGGTCTGTAACTGACGCTGAGGAGCGAAAGCGTGGGGAGCGAACAGGATTAGATACCCTGGTAGTCCACGCCGTAAACGATGAGTGCTAAGTGTTAGGGGGTTTCCGCCCCTTAGTGCTGCAGCTAACGCATTAAGCACTCCGCCTGGGGAGTACGGTCGCAAGACTGAAACTCAAAGGAATTGACGGGGGCCCGCACAAGCGGTGGAGCATGTGGTTTAATTCCAAGCAACGCGAAGAACCTTACCAGGTCTTGACATCCTCTGACAACCCTAGAGATAGGGCTTTCCCTTCGGGGACAGAGTGACAGGTGGTGCATGGTTGTCGTCAGCTCGTGTCGTGAGATGTTGGGTTAAGTCCCGCAACGAGCGCAACCCTTGATCTTAGTTGCCAGCATTCAGTTGGGCACTCTAGGCGACTGCCGGTGACAAACCGGAGGAGGGATGACGTCAAATCATCATGCCCCTTATGACCTGGGCTACACACGTGCTACAATGGACAGAACAAAGGGCTGCAAGACCGCAAGGTTTAGCCAATCCCATAAATCTGTTCTCAGTTCGGATCGCAGTCTGCAACTCGACTGCGTGAAGCTGGAATCGCTAGTAATCGCGGATCAGCATGCCGCGGTGAATACGTTCCCGGGCCTTGTACACCCGCCTGTCACACCACGAGAGTTTGCAACACCCGAAGTCGGTGAGGTAACCTTTATGGAGCCAGCCGCCGAAGGTGGGGCAGATGATTGGGGTGAAGTCGTAACAAGGTAGCCGTATCGGAAGGTGCGGCTGGATCACCTCCTTTCTAAGGATATGGAGCAGCGTACGTTTTCGTCTTGTTTAGTTTTGAAGGATCATTCCTTCAAAACATGTCTCTAGCGAGACAGGATTGTTCTTTGAAAACTAGATAACAATAAGTAATACATTCACATTGAATGCAATGCAAAGTTCATCACACATAGTGATTCTTTCTAAAGTAAGAAATGGTTAAGTTAGAAAGGGCGCACGGTGGATGCCTTGGCACTAGGAGCCGATGAAGGACGGGACGAACACCGATATGCTTCGGGGAGCTGTAAGCAAGCTTTGATCCGGAGATTTCCGAATGGGGAAACCCACTGCTCGTAATGGAGTAGTATCCATACTTGAATACATAGAGTATGAGAAGGCATACCCGGGGAACTGAAACATCTAAGTACCCGGAGGAAGAGAAAGCAAATGCGATTCCCTGAGTAGCGGCGAGCGAAACGGGAACAGCCCAAACCAAGAGGCTTGCCTCTTGGGGTTGTAGGACACTCTATACGGAGTTACAAAGGAACGATATAAGCGAAGAGGTCTGGAAAGGCCCGCCAAAGAAGGTAACAGCCCTGTAACTGAAATGTTGTTCTCTCCAGAGTGGATCCTGAGTACGGCGGAACACGTGAAATTCCGTCGGAATCCGGGAGGACCATCTCCCAAGGCTAAATACTCCCTAGTGACCGATAGTGAACCAGTACCGTGAGGGAAAGGTGAAAAGCACCCCGGAAGGGGAGTGAAATAGATCCTGAAACCGTGTGCCTACAAGTAGTCAGAGCCCGTTAACGGGTGATGGCGTGCCTTTTGTAGAATGAACCGGCGAGTTACGATCCCGTGCAAGGTTAAGCAGAAGATGCGGAGCCGCAGCGAAAGCGAGTCTGAATAGGGCGCATGAGTACGTGGTCGTAGACCCGAAACCAGGTGATCTACCCATGTCCAGGGTGAAGTTCAGGTAACACTGAATGGAGGCCCGAACCCACGCACGTTGAAAAGTGCGGGGATGAGGTGTGGGTAGGGGTGAAATGCCAATCGAACCTGGAGATAGCTGGTTCTCTCCGAAATAGCTTTAGGGCTAGCCTCAAGGTAAGAGTCTCGGAGGTAGAGCACTGATTGGACTAGGGGCCCCTACCGGGTTACCGAATTCAGTCAAACTCCGAATGCCGATGACTTATCCTTGGGAGTCAGACTGCGAGTGATAAGATCCGTAGTCGAAAGGGAAACAGCCCAGACCGCCAGCTAAGGTCCCAAAGTATACGTTAAGTGGAAAAGGATGTGGAGTTGCTTAGACAACCAGGATGTTGGCTTAGAAGCAGCCACCATTTAAAGAGTGCGTAATAGCTCACTGGTCGAGTGACTCTGCGCCGAAAATGTACCGGGGCTAAACGTATCACCGAAGCTGCGGACTGTTCTTACGAACAGTGGTAGGAGAGCGTTCTAAGGGCTGTGAAGCCAGACCGGAAGGACTGGTGGAGCGCTTAGAAGTGAGAATGCCGGTATGAGTAGCGAAAGACGGGTGAGAATCCCGTCCACCGAATGCCTAAGGTTTCCTGAGGAAGGCTCGTCCGCTCAGGGTTAGTCGGGACCTAAGCCGAGGCCGAAAGGCGTAGGCGATGGACAACAGGTTGATATTCCTGTACCACCTCCTCACCATTTGAGCAATGGGGGGACGCAGGAGGATAGGGTAAGCGCGGTATTGGATATCCGCGTCCAAGCAGTTAGGCTGGGAAATAGGCAAATCCGTTTCCCGTAAAGGCTGAGCTGTGATGGCGAGCGAAATTTAGTAGCGAAGTTCCTGATTCCACACTGCCAAGAAAAGCCTCTAGCGAGGTGAGAGGTGCCCGTACCGCAAACCGACACAGGTAGGCGAGGAGAGAATCCTAAGGTGATCGAGAGAACTCTCGTTAAGGAACTCGGCAAACTGACCCCGTAACTTCGGGAGAAGGGGTGCTTCTTAGGGTGTTAAAGCCCCGAGAAGCCGCAGTGAATAGGCCCAGGCGACTGTTTAGCAAAAACACAGGTCTCTGCGAAGCCGTAAGGCGAAGTATAGGGGCTGACGCCTGCCCGGTGCTGGAAGGTTAAGAGGAGCGCTTAGCGTAAGCGAAGGTGCGAATTGAAGCCCCAGTAAACGGCGGCCGTAACTATAACGGTCCTAAGGTAGCGAAATTCCTTGTCGGGTAAGTTCCGACCCGCACGAAAGGCGCAACGATCTGGGCACTGTCTCAACGAGAGACTCGGTGAAATTATAGTACCTGTGAAGATGCAGGTTACCCGCGACAGGACGGAAAGACCCCGTGGAGCTTTACTGCAGCCTGATATTGAATGTTGGTACAGCTTGTACAGGATAGGTAGGAGCCTTGGAAACCGGAGCGCTAGCTTCGGTGGAGGCATCGGTGGGATACTACCCTGGCTGTATTGACCTTCTAACCCGCTGCCCTTATCGGGCAGGGAGACAGTGTCAGGTGGGCAGTTTGACTGGGGCGGTCGCCTCCTAAAATGTAACGGAGGCGCCCAAAGGTTCCCTCAGAATGGTTGGAAATCATTCGCAGAGTGTAAAGGCACAAGGGAGCTTGACTGCGAGACCTACAAGTCGAGCAGGGACGAAAGTCGGGCTTAGTGATCCGGTGGTTCCGCATGGAAGGGCCATCGCTCAACGGATAAAAGCTACCCCGGGGATAACAGGCTTATCTCCCCCAAGAGTCCACATCGACGGGGAGGTTTGGCACCTCGATGTCGGCTCATCGCATCCTGGGGCTGTAGTCGGTCCCAAGGGTTGGGCTGTTCGCCCATTAAAGCGGTACGCGAGCTGGGTTCAGAACGTCGTGAGACAGTTCGGTCCCTATCCGTCGCGGGCGCAGGAAATTTGAGAGGAGCTGTCCTTAGTACGAGAGGACCGGGATGGACGCACCGCTGGTGTACCAGTTGTTCTGCCAAGGGCATCGCTGGGTAGCTATGTGCGGACGGGATAAGTGCTGAAAGCATCTAAGCATGAAGCCCCCCTCAAGATGAGATTTCCCATTCCGCAAGGAAGTAAGATCCCTGAAAGATGATCAGGTTGATAGGTCTGAGGTGGAAGCGTGGTGACACGTGGAGCTGACAGATACTAATAGATCGAGGACTTAACCTATATTCTAATGTGAAGCATGAACATTGTTATCTAGTTTTGAGAGAACATATCTCCATCAGGTTTGGTGGCGATAGCGAAGAGGTGACACCCGTTCCCATACCGAACACGGAAGTTAAGCTCTTCAGCGCCGATGGTAGTTGGGGGTTTCCCCCTGTGAGAGTAGGACGCCGCCAAGCTTCTATTAGGATCAGTTCCAGTCCAAACTGGTCTTTTTTGTGCAAGTTGAGGGTACATACATTCACTTGTTTGATAAAAGATCGTGGCTTCATTTTATGTCCACAAGCAGCGTGTGAAATACTTGGATATAAAGAGAAAAAGAGTCTATCGCATAAACCATTATCTATAAAAAAACAATAGAGAGACAGAGTATCAGCTTATATAGGGAAATTAAAACTTAATAAGCTTTATGATTTTTTATAAATGCTTACGGCTAAAGAGATACATATATCATTAAAGTATAAAAATGAGGGACTGCTAAAATTCCCCAGGAATTGAACGTTTTAAAAGAGAATATAGAAGAGAGAAGTTCAGCTGCAAAACGTGGAACAGCAGCTGTTTGAATAGGAGAAATGACGATCATTTGTTAAAAGAAATACGCAATGAAAATTGAAATAAAATTTTTTTAATATAGCCTTTACAAATGATTAAAACCAGTATATAATAATCTTTGTCGGATTGAGAGATTCCTACATAGTGGAGGATTAGCTCAGCTGGGAGAGCATCTCGCCTTACAAGCAGAGGGTCGGCGGTTCGAGCCCGTCATCCTCCACCATATTTATTCTTGCATAAATGTTAGGATAGATATAAAGCCGGTGTAGCTCAACTGGTAGAGCAACTGACTTGTAATCAGTAGGCTCCGGGGTTCAAGTCCTCTTGCCGGCAC